>NZ_OZ060407.1 GCF_964059145.1 Buchnera aphidicola (Protaphis terricola) | reverse complement strand
TTAATATATTTTAAATATATACTTAATTATTAAATATACTATAATTAGCTATTAAATATACTATAACTAAGGATAATGAATTTATTGATTTGCCATAATAAATTCGTTATTATTTAATTTTATCAATCCTTATTAAAAAGGGATTAAACTCATGATCACCCCTCAATATGAAATTAATATAATTCAAGAAGAAGCACGTTATTATTCTGATCCTACAATATTATTTAATCATCTTTGTACATCAAAACCGGCAACATTATTATTAGAAACAGCAGAAATAAACAAAAAAAATAATTTAGAAAGTATTATGATTATTGATAGTGCAATTCGATTTACATCTCAAGGTAATTCAGTAAAATTAAAACCAATGTCTATCAATGGAAATGAACTTTTAATAATTTTAAAAAAAAATATTTCTAAAGATATCAAAATAAAAGAAAAAAACCAGACTGTTTATTTAAATTTTCCTAAAATTCCAAAAAACTTAGATGAAGATAATAAACTTTTTTCATTATCAGTTTTTGATGCTTTTAGAATTATAATAAAAATATTTAAAAATACAAAAAATATATCTAAAGCAATGTTTTTTGGTGGTTTATTTTCATACGATTTAATATCAGTTTTTGAAAACTTACCTTTTCTTAAAGGCGATCAAAAATGTTCAAATTTTTGTTTTTATTTAGCTGAAAGTATTCTTGTATTAGATCATCAAAAAAAAACATCTTTAATTCAAAGTAGTATTTTCTCTCATAATTTTCATGAAATAAATAGAATTCAAAATAGGATTAAAGAAATTAAAAATAAATTAAATGAAAATTTTAAACCAATTAAAAAAATTAAGGTAAAAAATATTAATTTAACTTCAAATATAAACGATTATGAATATTCAATTATTATAAAAAATTTAAAAAAATTAATTCAAAAAGGTGAGATTTTTCAAGTAGTACCCTCTCGTAAATTTTTTCTATCTTGTCCTAATTCATTGTCTGCCTATCAATATTTAAAAAAAAGCAATCCTAGTCCATATATGTTTTTTATGCAAGATAAAAATTTTATATTATTTGGAGCCTCTCCAGAAAGTTCATTAAAATATGATGAAAAAACAAGACAAATTGAACTTTATCCCATTGCTGGAACTAGACCTCGAGGGATAGATCAAAATGGTAATCTAGATTTAGATTTAGATAGTCGAATTGAATTAGAAATGCGAACAAATCATAAAGAACTTTCAGAACATTTAATGCTTGTAGATCTTGCAAGAAATGATCTTGCTCGAATTTGTGAACCGGGATCAAGATATGTATCTGATTTGGTAAAAGTAGATAAATACTCACATGTTATGCATTTAGTATCTAGAGTAATAGGTAAACTAAAAAAAAATCTAGATGCACTACATGCGTACGCTGCATGTATGAATATGGGAACATTAACAGGTGCACCAAAAATTCGAGCTATGCAGTTAATAGCCCAATATGAAGGTGAAAAAAGAGGTAGTTATGGAGGTGCAATAGGTTATTTTACAGATTTAGGAACATTAGATACTTGTATTACTATACGTTCGGCATATGTAGAAAATAAAATTGCAACAATTCAAGCAGGTGCAGGTGTTGTTTTTAATTCAGTGCCTGAAGATGAAGTCAAAGAGAGTTTAAACAAAGCTAAGGCAGTGATTAATGCTATAAAAAAAGCACATTATTAAATAGGACGTGTTTAAAAAAATGACAAACATTTTACTTTTAGACAATATTGATTCTTTTACTTATAATCTTGTTGATCAACTGAGAAAAACGAATAATAATGTCATAATTTACAGAAACACTGTGAACATAAATGTGATATTGAGCGTGATAAAACAAATGTTTCAACCTATCCTAATGCTATCGCCTGGTCCTAGTACTCCTGAAAATGCAGGATGTATGTTACATTTAATCAATGAAGTTAAGGGATCTATACCTATTGTTGGTATTTGTTTAGGCCATCAAGCCATCATAGAAGCTTATGGTGGATCGATTGGATACGCAGGTGAGGTATTCCATGGTCGAGCATCTTTTATCAACCATGATGGTTTAGAGATGTTTTCAGGGCTTTCTCAGCCGTTACCAGTGGCAAGGTATCATTCGTTAATATGTAATAAAATTCCTAAAAATTTTATTATTAATTCCTATTTTAATAATATGGTCATGTCGGTTCGAAACAATATAGATCATGTGTGTGGGTTTCAATTTCACCCAGAATCGATTTTAACCACTGATGGAACTGCACTTTTACAAAACATTATTTATTGGGGAGCAATGAAATACAGATGAAAAACATCTGTTTGTACATTTTTCACTTCGCTTTGTTTATTCACGATTCCACCAATTCAATTCCACCATAAATCGTAATAATAATCAATTTGTTTAAATACCATGCATCTCAATACAGAACAGTGATAATAGACGTTTCATCTATTTACATTCAGTGAAACAAACGTCACACATTAAACAAATGTTTCACTGTTTTAAAATTCATAATAGCATTTAAACATTAATGTGCTTATATCAAACAATCATATTCAACAAAACGATCTGCTTAAAGAATTCATTTAAAAATAAAGTTATCCACAACCCCCTGTGTATAAGTTTATTAAAAAAACCAAAAAAAAAGATAAAACTTTTTTTTTTAACATCTATAAGTGTATGTTTTATATGATTTTATTGTTTCAAAAAAAATTTTTTAAGTGTTTTATTCCCATGTTTATAACTTTGGGGATAAGTTATGTATATCTCTTTTTAAAAACTTTAAAAGATATAAAAATTATCGCATTATAATACTCTTTAAATTAAAGAGTTAAAATAGAAATATTATTTAAAATAAAAAACAATATATGTATATATATATTTATTATTATTATTATATCTTTTATTTCACTAATGTTATTGATATCTTAATATATTTAATGTAAAAATATTGTTAATGGTTTAATATATTTTAAATATATACTTAATTATTAAATATACTATAATTAGCTATTAAATATACTATAACTAAGGATAATGAATTTATTGATTTGCCATAATAAATTCGTTATTATTTAATTTTATCAATTTCATAACTGTAAACAATTCAAGCAGGTACAGGTGTTGTTTTTAATTCAGTGCCTGAAGATGAAGTCAAAGAGAGTTTAAACAAAGCTAAGGCAGTGATTAATGCTATAAAAAAAGCACATTATTAAATAGGACGTGTTTAAAAAAATGACAAACA
>NZ_OZ060406.1 GCF_964059145.1 Buchnera aphidicola (Protaphis terricola) | reverse complement strand
CTTTTAATTTTCAAAAAAATAAGAGATATAGAAAAATATAATTGGATATTTTATTCTAGATAAGAGGATAATTGAAGAAATGGTGAATATCAGAAATGAGGTATCATTACGTTGTAAAACGTAATTATTTAAAAAAAATTTTTTTTAACTTTTAGAATATCTATTTGTAGCTATTTTACGTAAATAATAATAACTAATATTAACTTGTTTCTTTAAACCACTAGGTCCCATTTTTGTTAATTCACTAATAGAATATTTTCCTACTAAGGCACGAAGAATAGTTTGTCTTGCTTCTTTTTCATCTAATGCTATTAATTTTTGAGCGTTTTTTCTTTTTTTATAAAAAGTATGTTTAGATATTCTATATTTAAAAAGATTTCTCATTTGAATATCTTTTGCTTTTGTTTTAGCTTCGGAAATAGTGATAGGTTTTAATCCTTTACTGATAAGATTTTTATTAATCCATCCTAGTTGTTGTTTTTTAGCATTTTTTAATTGTTTTTCAGAGATATCAAATAACATAAAAAATAATGGTGTTAGTGTGATCATTTTAGGCATATAATGACCCAAAACTTTATCCCATATTTTTTTACAAGTAACAAATCCCATAGGTTCCATAAAATGTGTAATTAGTCTTGATGCGCGCGTGATTGATTTATTTCCCATTTTTGATATTGTGGATAAACCACATTCATCTGATAGCTGTTCTACTGATGCTTGAACTAATTCAGAAGAAATATTGAAATGATATAGCATCGCTAATACCATTGCTCTCATTGCACATGCTCGATGTTCGTTTAATCTTCTACTTCTTTTAAGAGGAATACCAGTTTTTGGATTTTTAGGTTGTATAATATAGTTTAACTCACATCTAGCAACATCTATTTCTGATGCTTTTTTCATTGCAAAACAAATAAATGCTGGTCGACGTTTGTTATTTTTAGGAGGTTTAAAAATAGGATTTTGATTATTTATATAATTTTTTCTGATTGACATGATAAATATTTTAATGTAATTAAGGTTTAAATGTATAATGTGATTTAAATAATGTTTATTTAATTTAATATTTTTTAAATTATTAAAAAAATTTAGTAAAAATTTTTAGTAAGAACGAATAATTAAAATAGTAATTAAAAAAAATTGGTATAATTTAAAATTATTATTTAAATGTATTTTTAACATAATTTTATGAATTTTTCAATATTATAATTGAAAAAATTATTTTTTACATAATTAAGATATATTTTTTTTAAAATTTTATATCTTAATTATGTAAAAAATAATTTTTTTCAAATATAATATATTCATATTTTAATATTTTTTATATTTAAGTTAGGAATAAAGATGGAAAGAATTATTGAAAAATCTATATATGCTTCTAGGTGGTTAATGTTTCCTGTATATGTAGGATTATCATTTGGATTTATTTTATTAACATTTAAATTTTTTCAACAAATAATTTTTATTATACCTAATATTTTAGCAATGTCAGAATCAGGACTGGTATTAATAGTATTATCATTAATCGATATAGCTTTAGTTGGTGGTTTATTAGTTATGGTAATGTTTTCAGGATATGAAAATTTTATTTCTAAAATGGATATAGAAGATAATCAAAAAAGATTAGGATGGATGGGTACTATGGATGTCAATTCAATTAAAAATAAAGTTGCATCATCTATAGTTGCAATATCATCTGTTCATTTATTGCGTCTTTTTATGGAAGCAGAAAGAATTTTAGATAATAAAATTATGTTGTGTGTAATAATTCATTTAACATTTGTATTATCAGCATTTGGGATGGCTTATATTGACAAAATGAGTAAAAAAATTAAACATTAATTTTTTTAAATAACTTATTTAAAGTTATTTGAAAGCATTTAAAATTTATGCTATAAATTAAGAATTATATCTTTAATAATAAATTTTTTTAAATCTTTTAACTATTTTTTATATTTTTTTAAAATTAAATATTTTAATAAAATATATTTTTTATTAAGTGTATTTTGTAGTGCCTAGAAAAAGTTATATATTTAATTCAAAACCAGTTTTTAATCCCCCTAAAAACGATAAAAAAAGATCTTCTTTTATAAATTATGCAATGAAAAAAGCATCAAAAATAGATGTTGCAAGAAGTATTTTAAATTATACATTGTTAGCAATAAATCCTAAAACTGGTAATATATTGCCTAGATTTAGAAGATTAAATGAACACCGTGCATGTGCAATGAGAGCAATGGTTTTAGCAATGCTATATTATTTTAATATAGAGTCTAATTTAGTAGAAGCATCAATTGAAAAATTATCTGATCAATGTGGTTTATCCACAATATCAAAAATAGGAAACAAATCGATTACACGTGCATCAAGGTTAATTAAAGAATTTTTAGAACCAATGGGTTTTATTAAATGTGAAAGAAAAAAAACTAAATCTTTTAGTAATTATATACCTAAAAAAATATTTCTAACACCAGTTTTTTTTATGTTATTTCATATTCCACAATCAAAAATAAATGAATATTTACTTGAATATAAAAAGCATTCTAAAATTTTAAAAATTATAAAAAAAAATATATTCATTTCATTAAAAGATCAAAAAATTATTTTAAAATTAGATGAAAAATGTGCTAGAAATAAAATTTTAAATATTTTAATTAATTTTTATACAAAGGATGAATTGACACAAATTGGTTCTAGGGGTCTTAAAAAAAAGATAGATATTGAATATAATAATTTATGTAATTTATATAAAAAAACAATAAATAAATTTAAACAATAAAATTTTCACAAGCAAAGGGGGACATATTTCTTTTAATATGTCCCCCTTTGCTTGTGAAAATTTTATTGTTTAAATTTATTTATTATCTATATTATTTATTAAGGAAAAAAAATGAATTCAAAAATTATCATTTTTGATACAACTCTTCGTGATGGAGAACAAGCATTAAAATCAAGTTTAACTGTTAAACAAAAATTAAAAATTGCATTATCTCTAGAAAATACAGGAATAGATATTATTGAAGTAGGATTTCCAATTTCATCACCAGGAGATTTCAAGTCAGTTCAAGAAATATCTAAAATAATTAAAAATATTAAAATATGTAGTTTAGCAAGATGTATAAATAAAGATATTGATACAGCTGCAGAAGCTATGTCATTTTCAAATTTATTTCGAATACATATTTTTTTAGCTACTTCAAAATTGCATATAAAATCGAAATTAAATAAAAATTTTAATGAAATTATAGATATGGCAATATCTTCAGTTAAAAGAGCACTTAAATATACAGATGATGTTGAATTTTCTTGTGAAGATGCTAGTAGAACTGATATAGATGATTTATGTAAAATTGTTGAAAAATTAATAAAATCAGGTGTAAAAACAATTAATATCCCAGATACAGTAGGATATACAGTACCTAATGAATTATCCTCTATTATTAAAAATTTATTTGAACGTGTACCTAATATTGATCAATCTATTATTTCAGTTCATTGTCATAACGATTTAGGAATGGCAGTAGGAAATTCAATATCTGCCATACAAGCAGGTGCAAGACAAATAGAGGGAACAATTAATGGAATTGGAGAACGAGCTGGAAATACAGCGCTAGAAGAAGTCATTATGGCAATCAAAGTTAGAAAAGATATACTAGGTGTTTCAACTGGTATTAAACATAAAGAAATATATCATACTAGTAAGATAATCAGTCAAATTTGTAATGTTCCTATATCTCCTAATAAAGCAATAGTAGGTAGCAATGCTTTTTCACATTCATCAGGAATTCATCAAGATGGTATATTAAAAAACAGAAAAAATTATGAAATTATGAAACCTAGCAGTATAGGTTCAAAAGAAATAAAATTAAATTTAACATCTCGATCAGGTAGAGCAGCTGTTAAATATTATATGAATAAAATGGGTTATCAGGAAACAGATTATGATATTAATGAGCTTTATTTAAAGTTTCTTAAATTAGCAGATAAAAAAGGTCAAGTTTTCGATTATGATTTAGAAGCATTAGCATTTATTAATACAGAAAAGGACGAAACAGAATATTTTTCACTATCTTTTTTTAGTGTTCAATCTATTTCAAATGGTTTATCTACTGCTTCAGTGAAACTATTATGTGGAGATACTACCTTTATAGAATCTGCTACAACTAGAAATGGTCCTGTAGATGCTATTTATCAAGCCTTAAATAGAATTACACATTTACCTATAATTTTAGAAAAATATAAATTAATAGCTAAAGGGAAAGGTAAAGATGCTTTAGGTCAAGTTAATATTTTAGTTAAATATAAAAAAAGAAAATTTCATGGAATAGGTTTAGCAACTGATATCATTGAATCATCAGTTCAAGCTATGATTCATGTTTTAAATACTATATGGAAAGTTAATCAAATTAATGAAAAGTTAAAAAATTTAAAAAAGATATAGAATTAAATACCCTATTTAAATTTTTAAAGTTATTAAATTGGAAAATATTTAATATGAAAAATAAATTTCGTATTGCTGTTTTACCAGGTGATGGAATAGGACCTGAAGTTATGAGGGAAGCTTATAAGATTTTAAATATTTTAAAAAAGCATTTTTCTCTACCATTGGAAATAAATGAGTTTAATATTGGGGGTATAGCTATTGATAAAGAAAAAACTGCTTTACCTAAAAAAACAATTACAGGTTGTGAAAATTCTGATGCAATTTTACTAGGTTCTGTAGGTGGAACTAAATGGGATTTATTACCATCTAAATTAAGACCCGAAAGAGCTGCTTTATTACCTTTAAGAAAATATTTTAATTTATTTATTAATTTAAGACCTGCAATTTTATATTCGTTTTTAACATGTTTATCTCCTCTACGTACTGAAATTATTACTAATGGATTTAATATGTTATGTATTAGAGAATTAACTGGGGGTATCTATTTTGGTTCACCTAAAGGTCGAGTTGTTGATAAAAATCATATATATGCATATGACACAGAAATTTATTATGATTTCGAAATTTTTCGTATTGCTAATTTGGCATTTCAAATTGCACGTTCTAGAAAGAAGAAGATTTGTTCAATTGATAAAGCAAATGTACTTGAAAGTTCAATTTTATGGAGAGAAATAATTAATAAAGTTTCTAAAAATTATCCAGACGTTGAATTATCTCATTTATATATTGATAATGCTGCTATGCAGATTATTAAGAATCCTTGTCAATTTGATATTCTTCTTTGTTCAAATTTATTTGGAGATATTATTTCTGATGAATGCGCAATGATTACTGGATCAATTGGTATGTTGCCATCTGCTAGTTTAAATGAAAAAAATTTCGGTTTATATGAACCTGCTGGAGGTTCTGCTCCTGACATAGCAGGGAAAAATATAGCTAATCCTATAGCTCAAATTCTTTCTGTTTCAATGTTAGTTCGATATAGTATGAATTTACCTGAAATATCGGATAAAATTGATCGTGCTGTTTATCGGTCTTTAGAAGAAGGATATAGAACAATAGATATATGTAATGGTAAAAAATATATAAAAACTAATGAAATGGGTGATATTATTTCTGATTTTTTAATAAATGGATGATTAAAATGAAAAAAACTTTATATCAAAAAATATATGATTCACATATTGTATATCAAGAAAAAGAAAACGTATCTATTTTATATATAGATTTACATTTACTTCATGAAGTTACGTCTCCTCAGGCTTTTAATTCGTTACGTAATAAAAATCGATCTGTTTATCAGCCTAAAAAAACTTTTGCTACTATGGATCATAATGTTTCTACAATCAGTAAAAAAATAGAAGCATCTAGTTCTATGGCAAGAAAACAAATGGAGGAATTAAGAAAAAATTGTAATGAATTTAATATATCATTATATGATTTAGATAATTTAAATCAAGGTATTGTTCATGTTATAGGACCAGAAAACGGCATGACTTTACCGGGTATGACAATAGTTTGTGGTGATTCGCATACATCAACTCATGGTGCATTTGGAGCATTATCTTTTGGAATTGGAACTTCAGAAGTTGAACATGTTCTTGCAACACAAACATTACGACAGCAACGTTTTAAAAATATGAAAATTGAAATAATTGGAGAAATTCAAAATTTTATTACATCAAAAGATATTATTTTATTTATTATAGGAAAGTTAAAAGTTTCTGGTTGTTCAGGTTATATAATTGAATTTTGTGGAAATATTATTAAAAATATGAGTATGGAAAGCAGAATGACTATTTGTAATATGGCAATTGAAATGGGAGCTAAATCTGCTTTAATTGCACCAGATTTAAATACATATACGTATTTAAAAAATAAGTTATATTCACCGCATGGAGTTAATTGGGAAAATGCTATAAAATTTTGGACAACATTAAAAACAGATGATGGTGCTTTTTTTGATAAAAATTTCGTTATTGATATTACTAATATTTCACCTCAAGTAACTTGGGGTACTAGTCCAGATCAAGTTTTATCAATAAATGAAAAAATACCTAATTATGAATCTTTTAATGATTTTACAGAGAAAAATTTAGCCAAATCTGCATGTACGTATATGGATTTAAAACCAGGAATGTTTTTAAAAAATATAAAAATTGATAAAGTTTTTATTGGTTCTTGTACAAACTCTCGTATAGAAGATCTAAGATCAGCTGCAAAAATATTAAAAAATAAAAAAATTTCAGATAACGTTCAAGCTATTGTTGTACCTGGATCAGGTCAAGTAAAAAGACAAGCTGAACAGGAGGGATTAGATAAAATTTTTATTAATTCTGGGTTTGAATGGAGATTACCTGGGTGTTCTATGTGTTTAGGAATGAATGATGATAAGTTAAGTAATGGTGAACGTTGTGCTTCTACAAGTAATCGGAATTTTGAAGGTCGTCAGGGCAGAGGGGGGCGAACACATTTAATGAGCCCTATTATGGCAGCTGCAGCAGCTATATATGGTAAATTAGTTGATGTAAGAAATATTTCACCAGGAGATTAGTATAAAATGTCTAAATTTATTAATAAATATAATGGTTTAATTGTACCATTAAATATACATAATATAGACACTGATATAATTATTCCTAAACAATTTTTACAAAGAGTAAAAAAAACAGGTTTAGGTAAGTATTTATTTCACGATTGGAGATATCTTGATAAGAATCAAAATAAGATTAATTATAGTTTTATTTTAAACAAAAAGATTTATAAAAATGCAAGTATTTTATTAACTCAAGATAATTTTGGTTGTGGATCATCAAGAGAACATGCAGTTTGGGCTTTATTAGATTATGGTTTTAAAGTAATAATTGCACCTAGTTTTTCTGATATTTTTTATAATAATAGTTTTAATAATAAATTATTGTTAATTATTTTAAAAAAAAATGAGATTAATGATTTATTTAATATAGTATTTGATTATCCCGGGATTCGTTTGAATATTAATTTAATAAAAAATGAATTAAATATTAATAATTTAAATTTTTCATTTAAGTTAAATGATTTTCAACGTTCTTATTTATTAAATGATTGGGATAATATAGATTTAACTTTAAAAATTTATAATAAAATTAAATTGTATGAAGATAATAAAATACCCTCATTTTTCTTAAAAAGAAAAGAATTTACTTCTTAGAATTTAAAATAGCGAATTTTTTAAAAAAATTTCGCTATTTTTTTATGTTATATATTATTTTTTTTTATGTTTAAAGAAATGTTATTTTGCATTTATTACATAGGAAGCATTTATCTAAAAAAATAATATGCATTTAT